>JADJYT010000002.1:562500-578336 GCA_016719635.1 Sphingobacteriales bacterium
ACAGTTGACTGATTTTAGCGTCTAACTGGTTAATTGTCTGATGATTGTACATAAATATATTTTCATGCGGATGCTGGATGCTTGTTATGACAACTAATGCCGGGTAACGTAAAAAAAGGATGCATTTTCCTTGCGAATGGAAGGGCGGGCGGTGTATAATTCCCTTTACGCTTCCAAAAATTTTCTGATTGGAACCCTAATTTACTATCAGATTATTGGGATTTTATTTTTGTTTAGAACAAGAGTGAAGCAACGCACCACCCCTGCCTGTTCGGCATACAGGCTTAATCCCTCCTCAAGGATGGAAATGCGGACAGTGCCGAGGAATCGATTTTACCCGCCGTTTGGGTTTTCTGCAACACCCTGCAATGCGACTCGAATTCTTTTCATAATCATTCCGTAAAATCAATTCATCTCAATTTTTCCTAATTTCGTTCTGGGGTGGGAGAATATCCTCCACCTTAATCCCTCTTCTAAAGGGGAAATTCGCAAAGTATGAAAAAACACAATTTCGGTGCGGGGCCTTCCATCTTACCGCAGGAAGTATTTGAACAGAGCGCTCAGGCATGCCTGGAGTATAACGGCATCGGCCTTTCTCTATTGGAAATATCGCACAGAAGCAAAGAATTTGATGCCATACTGGAGGAAAGCATTGCACTGATAAAAGAATTGCTGGCTGTTCCGGACAATTACAGCATCCTCTTTCTGCAGGGCGGCGCCAGCACACAGTTTGCCATGGTTCCCTATAATTTATTGCCGGATGGCGGCAAAGCCTGTTACCTGGAAACGGGTGTATGGGCAAAAAAAGCGGAGGATGAAGCGAAACTCTACGGTGAGGTCGACATCGTTGCCTCTTCCAAAGAAGCCAATTTCAGTTATATTCCCAAAGATTATATAATAGATGAAGCCGCCGCATACTTCCACATTACGACCAACAACACGATTTACGGAACGGAATTGCTGCAGGATATCGACTCCCCCGTTCCTTTGGTGGCGGATATGAGTTCGGATATTTTCAGCCGACCGGTGGATATTTCAAAATATGCCATCATCTATGCGGGAGCACAGAAAAACCTGGGCTGCGCGGGTGTTACGCTGGTCATTATCCGAAACGATTTGCTGGAATTCAATGCCCGAAAGAAATCCACGATGTGGAGCTATTCCACCTATGCCAAACACCACTCCCTGTACAATACACCGCCGGTCTTTGCCATTTATACGGCATTGCTGACTTTGCGCTGGCTGAAAAAGAACGGCGGACTCTCTGAAATGGAAAAACGCAACAGAGCCAAGGCAGCCCTGCTGTATGCTGAAATCGACCGGAACCCTTTGTTCAAAGGGCATTCCGTGCCGGAAGACCGCAGCCGCATGAACATTACCTTTACCGCGGATGCTCCGGAAACCGAATCGGCCTTCCTCGAATTTGTGAAATCCTACAACATACATGGCATCAAAGGGCATAAATCCGTGGGCGGACTGCGCGCGTCCTGCTACAATGCACTGCCGATAGAAAGTGTACAGGTATTGGTACAGGCGATGCAGGATTTTGAGAAAACAAAATAGTCTGAACCAGGATTGGTATGATTTATATGATGCCATGATGTATATTTTTATCGTCTTCTTATGCAGCTATCACTAAAAAAAAGAAATATATTTCTTACAATAAAAACGCCGGACTTAGTCCGGCGTTTTTTATTAGTACATTTGTAAACTATTACAATGTTTTATTATTTCAATGCTTCAGCATATCTTCTGTTCACTTCATCCCAGTTGATGACATTGTAAAATGCCGCGATGTAATCCGGCCTGCGGTTCTGATAGTGCAGGTAATAGGCGTGTTCCCAGACATCCAGCCCTAAAACGGGTGTTCCCGGGCATTCCGAAATATCCATCTTAGGATTATCCTGATTCGGGGAGGAGCAAACGCACAACGATTTATCCGCCTTCACGCACAACCACGCCCAGCCGGAGCCGAAACGGGTAGTGGCCGCTTTGGTAAATTCTTCCTTGAATTTTTCATACGAACCGAATGTTGCTGTAATGGCCTCTCCCACCGCACCGGTAGGTTCGCCGCCGCCGTTCGGGCCCATCACCGACCAGAAAAGGGAGTGGTTGAAATGCCCGCCTCCGTTATTTCTGACAGCGGGTGATAATTTTGAAACGTTTGCCATCAATTCTTCGATGGATTTTCCTTCGTTCTCCGTTCCTGCCAGGGCAGCATTTAAATTGGTGACATACGCATTGTGGTGCTTGCCATGATGGATCTGCATGGTCAGCGTATCAATATACGGTTCTAATGCATCGTGTGCATACGGTAAATTGGGTAATTCGAAAGCCATTGTATTTAGATTTAAAAATGAATGAATCAATTAATTTCAGTATCCAAAGATACTACTTTTTAAGACGTTTAAAATGTAAGAATGTTTAAATTTTGATGGATAACACTGATAGGCTGATAAACAAAGGTTATATCACGCCACTTTCAGTTTCGACAGCTTGGATTTGTTCAGTTTGTTTTCGGCATACGCAGCTGTAACGACAAATTCCCTGACATCTTTGGCAGAGGGCAGTTCGTACATCGCGTCCGTCATGATGGCCTCGCAGATGGAGCGCAACCCACGCGCGCCGAGCTTGTATTCCAGCGCTTTTTCCACCACAAAGTCAATGGCGGCCACATCCATCGTAAAATGTATGCCTTCCAGCAAGAATATTTTCCGGTATTGTTTCAGCAGCGCGTTTTTAGGCTTGGTTAAAATATCCGTTAGGGCCTGCTTGTCCAGTGGTTCCAGATGGGACAATACAGGTAAACGTCCGATCAATTCCGGAATCAGGCCGAAATTTTTCACGTCCTGATGGGTAATGTACTGCAGCAGGTTTTCCTTGTCGATGGTTTCACCCTGCTTTGCTTTTTTAAATCCGACAACCGCTGTATTCAGCCGTTTGGATATTACCTTATCGATGCCGTCAAAAGAGCCGCCGCAGATGAATAAAATATTTTTGGTATCTACCTTCAATAACTTCTGTTCCGGATGTTTGCGTCCTCCATGCGGCGGCACCAGTACTTCCGTCCCTTCGAGCAGTTTCAATAATGCCTGCTGCACCCCTTCCCCGCTCACATCGCGGGTAATGGAAGGGTTATCGCTTTTACGTGCAATCTTGTCGACTTCATCAATATATACGATTCCTTTTTCCGCCAGGGAGGTGTCATAGTTACACACCTGTAACAGCCTGGACAAAATACTCTCCACATCCTCCCCGACATAGCCGGCTTCCGTAAAAACAGTCGCATCCACAATGGCAAACGGCACATTCAGTAATTTGGCTATGGTTTTGGCTATCAGCGTTTTTCCGGTACCGGTTTGTCCTATCAGCAGTATATTCGACTTCTCAATCTCCACCTCGTCTTCCTGAATTTTCTGGTTCAGCCGTTTGTAATGGTTGTAGACCGCCACTGCGATTACCTTCTTCGCTTCATCCTGGCCAATGACGTATTCATCCAGATGGTTTTTTATATCCACCGGCTTCAACGCCTTCGAGGGTGCAAATGTGGAAGTGGATTTAGGGTGTTCTGATATTTCCGAATCGACAATCAGTTTTGCCTGTGCTACACAGCTTTCACAAATATACCCGTCCAGGCCTGTAATGAGGATTTGAACGGCATCTTTGTCCTTCCCGCAGAAGCTGCATTTACCCGGATTCTTTTTGCTCATCTTGAATTAAAAATTAGCTTGTTCGTATTATAAAATTACATAAAAAAGATGGTGCGACAAGCATCGCACCAACCTATTTCTATATCTAAGGTACCGCTGTGCAATACCATCTGTCCGATGTTATGCCGGTTTTTTCACCAACACTTCATCAATCATACCATATTCTTTAGCCTCTTCGCCGGTCATCCAGTAATCCCGGTCGCTGTCTTTCTCCACTTTCTCATACGGCTGTCCGCTGTGTACCGCAATAATATCGTACAATTCTTTTTTGAGTTTGGTGATCTCCTTATAGGTGATCTCGATTTCAGAAACCTGGCCTTGTGCACCGCCCATCGGCTGATGAATCATGACACGGCTGTGTTTCAGGGCACTGCGTTTACCTTTATCTCCGGCGCATAACAAGACGGCCGCCATGGAAGCTGCCATACCCACACAACAGGTAGCCACATTCGGGTTCACATACTGCATGGTATCGTAAATCCCCAATCCTGCGTATACGCTGCCGCCGGGGCTGTTCACATAAATCTGAATATCCCTGTTCGCATCCGAAGACTCTAAGAACAGGAGCTGCGCCATAATCACGTTCGCCACATAGTCGTCAATTCCCGTTCCCATAAAGATGATTCTGTCCATCATCAGGCGGGAGAAGAAATCCAGAGCCGCCACATTCATCGGGCGCTCTTCAATAATGTTTGGGGTAAGATTGGTAACGTTTGCTTGCAGGTAGCTATCCATATAAATGCTGGATAAGCCGTGATGCTTGGTGGCATATTTTCTGAATTCTTTTCCGTAGTCCATAGATTAAATGTTTAGATGGTTAGAAATGAGAGATGAGAATGTATGAGCTAGAGTCTCACATCTCTAATCCCATATCAAACGCCCTACTTTTTATTAAAAAACTCGTCAAAAGCTACCGGTTTCTCTTCGATGGTAACCTGTGATTCGATAAAAGTAAACAATTTTTGTTCCAATGCACCATCGTATGACTTTTTGACATGCTCCTGTTTGGACATCATATTGTCGTTGAAGGATTCTATCATTTCATCCGTAATTCCGCCGCCATACATCATAAACTGGTTGCGCAGCTGTTCCCTGGAAAAATTCTTCACATCCTCCAATTCTACCTTGATATCATTATCCTTCGCAATGGCGGTGGTAATGAGATTCCATTTCAGCCCTTTGGAAAAATCCGGATATTCCTTCTCTATCTGTTCGTCGTCAATTGGCTTTTCATTGCTGGCTTTAATGAATTTTTTCAGGAATGTATCCGGAAACTGCACCTCGGTTTGTTCCATCAGTGTCAGGTATATGTCATCCTTAAATTTATTCTGGGCAGATTTATCCGAAAAATCCTGCAGTTCTTTACGCACCTTCTCTCTGAAATCCTCTAAGGTAGTTACAATGCCGGGACCATATACCTTATCAAAAAAATCCTGATTTATTTCTGCTTTCTCAAATTGCGGCTCTTCCCCCTCCGCTCTGTCCGGATTCAGCAATTTTCCATGACGTTCACGCAATTTCTCCAATTCATCCTCCAGCGTCTTATCATCAATGGTGATTACATTCTTAGTGATTTTGGTTTTTTTACCTAAAGCATCCACTTTCACTTCCGGTGCCAATCCGATCTCATACTCGAAGGTAAAATCGGCAGGACTGTTAATATCAATCTGGATATCCTCAGACGGCAGCGGCAAGGGGCGGCCCAGCATATTGAGTTTTTCTGCTTCAATATGTATATTGAGCGCTTCCGATACGGATTTATTCAACTCCTCCAATAATATGGAATTTCCGTACATCTTCTTAATCAATGAGCCCGGTACATGTCCTTTTCGGAAACCTTTTATAGCCACGGTATTTTTAGCCTGTGCAATGGCTTTCTCCACCTGAGGCAGATAATCTTCTTTTTTGAGTTCAATGCTGATAACCGCATTCAGATCATCGGTGTTTTTTCTGGAAATGTTCACTTTGTAGATTGTTATTAGTTAAAGTTATTTTTTATACGTTAAAAGTCAAATGTTGAATGGTAAATAACAGCATCATACGGATAACGCATATCATTTAACATTCAACACTTAAACTTGTGCGGGTGGAGGGACTCGAACCCCCATGGTTGCCCGCTAGATCCTAAGTCTAGTGCGTCTACCAATTTCGCCACACCCGCAAAATGGACGGCAAAGGTACATATAATTTGTAAAATGGAAAAATTGTCCGTTTGAAAATGGTGTTAAGTTTGGTGAATATGTCTGTTTAACGAAAAAAATGTATTTATCTTTGCCCTATGAAAAATTTATCTCTCGCACTAAACGCATTGCTGTTCATACTGGTAGGCGTCCTCTTTTATCTTCATTTCAGCTCGTCCTCTAAGAAATCTGCCGGCCCGCAGTTGATACAAACAGATGGGAAATCAGTTGCAGTTCCTCAGATTGCCTATGTGGATATTGATACATTTCAGGCACATTATACATTCTTTAAGCTAAAGAGGAGCGAACTGGAAGCAAGGCAACGATCTATGGAAGCAGAACTGGACAGAAGCATCAGCGCATTCCAGTCTGAGTATGCCAGCCTGGCACAAAAGGCACAGACGATGACAGAAGAAGAAGGGGCTGCAGCCCAACAGAAACTAATGGCCAAACAACAACAGATTCAGGACCGCAAAGACAAGATGGAATCACAATTCATGCAGGAAACCCAGGATTTCAACATGAAACTGCAGGAAAGAATGATTGAATACCTCAAGAAATATAATTCCGACGGAAGATATACCTATATTCTGCCTTACATGAAGGAGACAATCAACATATTGTATGTCAATGAGGCCAATAACATTACAGATGAGGTGATAAAAGGCATGAATGAAGAATACGAAAAGTCAAAAAATTAATACCCCCTAAATTATATCCGTCCGTAGTCAAAAGTTCAAGTTAATGCTTGAACTTTTTTTTTTAGCAGGAAGATTGTATATTGTCTATCCATGGAAGTAAACGTTGAAGCAGAGAAGCAGGCCATACTGAAAGACTACCGTCAACTCTTGAGACTGGCGCGCCCGCGCATGAACAAAGGAGATGACAAACGAATCCGGCATGCATTTGAAATGGCTGTGGATGCGCACAAGCACATGCGGCGAAAAAGCGGCGAGCCTTATATACATCATCCGCTGGCGGTAGCCAAAATTGTAGCCGGCGATATGGGGCTCGGGACGACCTCCATCATCTGTGCGTTGCTGCACGATACGGTGGAAGATACCGAGATGACATTGGAGGATGTGAAGAAGGAATTTGGCAATACAGCCGCCAAAATCATTGACGGCCTGACCAAAATCAGCAAGATTTCCCATCAGACTGAATCCATACAGGCAGAGAATTACCGAAAGATATTGCTGACACTCAGTGATGACATCCGCGTCATTCTCATAAAAATTGCGGACCGCCTCCACAATATGCGGACACTGGATGGCGTGAGCAGGAAGAATCAGCTGAAGATAGCTTCTGAAACCATTTATCTGTATGCACCTCTGGCACACCGCCTGGGCTTGTATTCCATTAAAGGGGAGCTGGAAGACCTGGCCATGAAATATACAGATTCCGAAAAATATAAGGAGATTGCCAAAGCATTAGAATCCACCAAGAAAGAAAGGACCAAATATATTAATGACTTCGTTCGTCCACTCCAGGAAGAAATGGACAAATCTGGTTTAAAGGCGAATGTTTTCGGTCGTCCGAAATCCATCTCCTCCATCTGGAATAAGATGAAGAAAAAGGAGGTGGAATTTGATGATGTGTATGATAAATTTGCCATTCGTGTCATTTTAGATTCTCCGCAGGAAAAAGAAAAGGAAGACTGCTGGCGCGCCTATTCCATTGTAACGGATAAATACTCGCCGCAACCCAACCGTATGCGCGACTGGATATCGCACCCGAAAGGCAATGGCTATGAATCGCTGCACACCACCGTCATGGGACCCGGCGGGAAATGGGTGGAAGTGCAAATCCGGTCACAACGCATGGACGAAGTGGCGGAAAAAGGATTGGCAGCACATTACAAATACAAGGAAAACAAATTCAAATCTCAGAACACCACGGAAGAAGCCATAGAAAGCTGGCTGATGCAGGTACGCGAATTTCTGAAAAACCCGGATGTCAACCCCATTGAATTCATTAACGACTTTAAACTGCAGCTTTACCAAAAGGAGATTTACAATTTTACCCCAAAAGGTGAATTAAAAATACTGCCTGCCGGAGCGACTGCACTGGATTTTGCCTACTCCATACACACCAATGTCGGCGATACCACGATAGGTGCGAAAGTAAACGGCAAGCTGGTCCCTATCAGTCATGTGCTGAGCAACGGCGACCAGGTGGAAATCATTACCTCCCGCAAGCAAAAGCCCAGCGAGGACTGGCTGAATATCGTCACCACGTCCAGGGCAAAATCAAAAATCAAAAACTCGCTGCGGGAAGAGAAGCGCAAAATTGCGGACGACGGCAAGGAAATATTGGAGCGCAAGCTGAGCCAGCTGAAGGCCAATTTCTCCAATGATAACATTAACCTGATCACTACCTTTTTCAAGGCACCCAGTTCCATGGATTTGTTCTATGGAATTGCCAAAGGTAACTTTAACCTGAATGACCTAAAACAGCTGAAAAGCATAGGCGGAACTTTAGAAGTAGTTAAAATTGAGAAAGTCGGAAAACCGAAGGAAGAACAAATTTTTTATCAGGAACCCGCCAGCGACATTCCCAACAATGCAGAGTTGGTCATTTTTGATGAGTCGTCCAAATTTCCGTATGAATTTGCCAAATGCTGCAATGCCATTCCCGGCGATGATGTGGTGGGATTTATTTCCATTAACGGCATAATAAAAATTCACCGTACGGGATGTCCGAATGTAATCAATCTGATGTCAAAGTACGGTTACCGCATCATCAAAACCCGCTGGACGGCGAACACGACACCTGCCTTCCTGACGACCATTAAATTAATCGGCCTGGATGATATCGGTGTCATCAACAAACTGACGACAATTATTTCCGGCGACATGAAGTTGAATATGCAGTCGGTTTCCATTGAAACCAAAGAAGGCATTTTTGAGGGTATCATCAAGGTGTTTGTAAAAGACAATGATCAGGTCGGTAAACTCATCCTCAAGCTCAAATCACTGGAAGGGGTTACTTCCGTAATTCGGGAAGAGATTTAAACACCCTCCATGATTTTTTACCGTAATACCTTATTTTTAAATCGTAAATCGTAAGTTTGTAGCATGGCTATCGACCAAAAATTATTTTCTGAAGTAAAACATATCTTTTCTACCTACCTGGAAAATAACAAACAGCGCAAAACGCCTGAACGTTTTTCCATTTTAGAGGAAATTTACAGCCGTGAAGATCATTTTGATGCGGAGGAATTATACCTCCAGATGAAAAACAACCTGCATAATGTCAGCCGTGCTACCGTTTACAACACGCTGGACGTGCTGGTACAGTGTGAATTGGTGACCAAACATCAGTTTGGGCAAAACCATGCGATGTATGAGAAATCATACGGCAACAGAAACCATGACCATCTAATCTGCGTGGACTGCGGACATGTCTTTGAATTCTGCGACCCGCGCCTGCAGCAGGTCAAAACCACGGCGGGTGAATTATTCCAGCAGATAATAAAAAACCACTCTCTTACGTTGTATGGAAATTGTAACAATCCGAAATGCACGTACAAAAAATCATAATCTGTATTTTCTCATGAAACAATTCCTGTTTGTAATCCTTACCGCATTTTGTTGTAATCCTATACTCCTGAAAGGACAGGTTTCCATTATACCACTGCCCAATGAAATCAAAGCGGTTGAAGGAAAATTTAATTATTCAAAGGGGGTAAGTATAAAAATCATCCGTGGCGATGACCCCACCAAGCGGATTGTTCAACTGCTGACAGATTCCGTGAAAGGTAAGAAAATAAATATCCTTCCTATCGCTCCCAATACGCTCTCCGTCAACATAAACCTGCAGCTGCCTGCAAACAGCACGATTGGTGCGGAAGGCTATTCACTAGAGATAACACCAACCGGGATTACCATCAGTTCTACCGGAAATGCCGGCTTGTATTACGGCGTCCAGAGTCTGCTTCAACTCCTTCGTGCCGATACCACGAAGAGCCTAAACTGCATGACGATTAACGACCAGCCGGCTTTTTCCTTTCGCGGAATGCACCTGGATGTCAGCAGGCATTTTTTCGGAGTTGATGTGGTAAGAAAGTACCTGGATGTCATGGCCAAACTGAAACTGAATCAGTTTCACTGGCACCTGACGGATGACCAGGGCTGGCGAATAGAAATAAAGAAATATCCCAAACTGACCGAAATCGGTGCATGGCGTACGGAAAAAAATGGAAAGAAAATTGGTGGTTTTTATACGCAGGATGAAATAAGACAGGTGTTACAATATGCGAAAGAACGCTTCATCACCATTATTCCGGAAATAGATTTGCCGGGGCATTCTTCCGCCATTATCGCTGCCTATCCTGAATTGGGCTGCTATAATAAACCCATAGACGTCCCGACAACATATGGCATCAAAGAGGATATCTTATGCCCGACTGATTCTACCTTTCAGTTCATCAAAGATGTAATGGATGAGCTATGCACCTTATTTCCGGGAAAATACATCCATATCGGTGGTGACGAGGTGCCTATCAAACATTGGCAGGAAAGCAGTATCGGGAAAACATTTACGTTGCAAAAAAATATTCCCGCAAAACAAATCCAGTCCTATTTCCTGCAGCAAACGGAAGATTATCTTGCAACCAAAGACAGGAAATGCATAGGATGGGGAGAAATCATGAACGGCACCGTTTCTAAGGATGTGACGGTAATGAGCTGGCGAGGTACAGCCGCAGGCATCAAGGCTGCCAAACTTGGAAATGATGTCATCATGACCCCCCGTCAGTTAACTTATTTTGACTATCATCAGGATTGGGATGAAGAAAAGGAAGAAATTTTCATGGTCTATCTGCCATTGGATGACGTCTATAATTTTGACCCCTTGTCTAAAGTTAAAGGAGCAGAAGCGCAGAAACATATTTTAGGCGGCCAGGCTTGTGTCTGGACAGAATATATTGAAGATGAAGTACGTTTACAGAATCAGATTTTTCCTCGCATCACTGCCCTGGCAGAATGTGTCTGGACTCAAAGGACGAATAAGAATTATTCCGGATTTTATAACCGTTTAACTTCTCTGAAGAATTATTTCGTCAAAGAAAAGGAACTGCCTCCGGTAGATATGGTTCGAATAAAACCTAAGAAAGATAAGGAAAAGAAAGACTAATATAGTACTCCTCTAATTCATGGTAATCATGACAACCCCTGTAACGATTACCCCTATGCCGGCAACTCTCATCCAATTCATCTGTTCATGGAAGATAAAATAAGACACTAGCAATAAACCCACTATTGTCATAGAAAAGAAAATACTGCTCACTACATTCAATGAAATAGTTTTCAGTGCCTCTGTCACACAGACCGAATTCAGCAAGCCAAAGACCAATGCAATGCTGAAGAATGTCCATTTTTTAACCGGCCTGTTCTGTACCATAGCAGCATATTTAAATCCTATATTGGTGAACACATTAAACACCACTCCTATTGTCAACATAAAGTAACTCATACAGCTTATTTTATTGTCACTAAATATACTTTCTTATACCGATTAAATCTTAAAACCCAAGTCTAATATTTTCTTTTTGTTAAAAAACATTCTCAACTAATTTATTTTCAGCTAATTACAATTTAGTGTATTATTTTTATACTACATATAGTCTATATGTTTGGTAGATTTTATAGATTTGTAAATGAAGTTTTTATATTTTCTGTTCATTTTACAACTATTTAATAATTCATTGTTCGGGCAACGGGCTAAGTTAAATCAAACAGCACTGTGGTTTCGACATTCCGTGAACCTGTCATTACCCAAAGAAATGAAACTAAGATCTGAAATTGAATACCGTTTGTTTGCAGCACCAAATGTTCGAACCAATCAGTATTTGTTCAGGTTAATAGCTGAAAAAAGATTTAAGAAGAACTGGACCGTCGGCGGTGGATTTGTACTATTTATGAATGGCTCAAATGATGTCAGAAACACCAGCAGACTGTTTGCGCCTGAGCCGCGGCCATTTATAGATATTGGATATAAACAGCAAATATCTGAAAAATTCAACATCAACCACCGATACAGAACAGAGTGGAGGTTTATAAAAAACACCAATACGGCGTATACAGAACTGGAAGATGGATTCAAAGATTATATAAGGTTCAGGTACCAAGTAGCAGTAGAATATATTCCATTTAAAACTGAAACATCAGATGTACGCTTAAGAGCCTTTAATGAAGTCATGATAAATGCAGGAAAGAAAGTAGGCAGAAATATATTTGATCAGAACAGAACTTCCTTTGGTGTACAATATAATATCAATAAATATATTGGTATAGAAGCCGCATATATCTACTGGATCCAGCAACAAGGTAATGGTGACACGTTTATCAGCAGACACATTGTGAGATTTGGCGTTATCAATAATTTTAATATTTCAGGTAAAAAACCTAAATCATAATAAATGGAAAAAATTAACCTGAAATATGTTGCCGCAACAATTGTTACTTTAAAAGTAGTACTGATTTCATTTTTATTCTGGAAAATTTTCAATACGCACCCCAACCCGCTCTATATGTTCAATTTTGATAAGGAATTTGTCTTATTTATTGGAGCTGGCTTCATCGCCCAGATTATTGACGGAGCCTTGGGTATGGCTTATGGTGTTAGTTGCTCCACTCTGTTGCTGAGCATAGGTGTTCCGCCTGCCATTGCATCCGCCAGTGTACACACCGCTGAAGTATTTACGACCGGTGTATCCGGATTGTCACAGATTGCGATGAAAAACATAGACAAACGCCTGTTTTTTCGTTTGGTATTTACCGGTGTCGCAGGTGCAGTCATCGGAGCATTCCTGATTTCAAGAATCCTGGATGGTAAAATTATAAAACCATATATAGCCGGCTATTTGATTTTATTAGGATTCTACATCCTGATGAAAAGTTTCCGGAATATACCGGTTAAAAGGAGTAACTGGAGGTTTGCACCCTATCTAGGGTATGCAGGTGCCTTCTTTGATTCCATAGGCGGCGGAGGCTGGGGACCGATAGTTACATCCAATCTAATCGACAAAGGAAATTCCCCGAAAGAAGTGGTAGGAACCGTAAATACAGCGGAGTTTTTCGTCACCTTTTTCAGCACTGGCGTCTTTATCTTCTTTCTGGGCATCGACAGCTGGAAACCGGTACTTGCACTCATCATCGGTGGTGTGGTTGCCGCCCCGATTGGTGCCTACATCCTACGCTTTTATGGGCCCAAAACAATCATGCGGCTGGTTGGTTTGCTGATTATCACCGTAAGTACCTACACCATCTATAAATCCCTGCATTAAATCGGGTTTTCTATATTTAACGAACGAACCATATCCGGCAAACTAATGTCGCACTGATAAATTGCAGACGGCCAGGTTTAACTTTCTTTTTTAACAGTAACATAGATTTTATCTACATTAATTGCATTTGCTGAATAATTTTCTCAATTTCAGAGTTTGAATAAATCAAGCAACTTCAAACAAATAACCGATCATTTTTATGCAAGTAGATGTAATTCTCGGACTGCAATGGGGCGATGAGGGAAAAGGAAAGATCGTTGACTACCTCGCCGACAAATACGATATTATTGCCCGGTTTCAGGGTGGCCCTAACGCCGGCCATACCTTGGTGATAGATGGTAAGAAACGGGTACTACACACCATTCCTTCCGGAATCTTCCGGGAGGGCAAAATAAATTTTATCGGCAATGGCGTGGTGATTGATCCCATCACCTTGCTGAAAGAAATTGACACGCTCGAAAAAGACGGCGTTCCGGTAAGGGAAAGGCTTATAATTTCCAAACGCGCCAACCTGATTTTGCCTACCCATAAAATTCTGGATGCTGCCTCAGAAGCCAACAAAGGCACTTCCAAAATAGGTTCCACCCTGAAAGGGATTGGTCCGACGTATATGGACAAAACCGGTCGAAACGGATTAAGGGTTGGAGATATTTTAGAAAATGATTTTGTAGTTAAATACGAATTACTCAAAAACAAGCACCTGCAACTGCTGCAGATTTACAACTTCAGCTATGAGCTGGAACAAGCCGAACAAGAATGGATGGCAGCGATTGAACGGCTGAAAGACTATCAGCAGACGGAATCCGTCTACTATATCAATAATGCATTAAAGGAAGGGAAAAAGATACTCGCAGAAGGCGCACAGGGCTCCATGCTGGATATTGATTTTGGCACTTACCCGTTTGTAACCTCTTCCAACACAATATCTGCAAGGTTTGCACCGGACTAGGCATTTCCCTAAACACATCGGGGAAGTAATCGGTATCACCAAGGCCTACTGCCCGCGTAGGCGGCGGACCGTTTCAGAATTAACGGATGAAGTTGGTGAAAAATTACGAAAGGAAGGCGCTGAATTCGGGCGACCACCGGCAGGCCAAGACGTTGCGGCTGGATTGATTTGCCTGCCCTGCACTATGCCTGCATGGTAAACGGGTAACAAAACTCTGCATCACCAAAGCGGATATCTTAAATGCATTTGATGAATTCGGCGTTTGTACGGATTATACCATTGAAGGCAAAACAACCAGAGACTTACCGTACGATATCGTTAACAAGATCATTATACCCAAAAACAGAACCTTCAAAAGTTGGGGTAATATCGACAGCAACCGGGCACTTCCGGATGAACTGAAACAATACGTGGCTTTCTGGAAGATTATTTGAAAGTTCCTGTAGCCATGGTTTCCAATGGTGCGGCAAGGGAAGCCTGATAGATTTGACGGAAGGAACGCTGTTGGCATAATGCACATCTTGTCACTCCTACAAAGCAAAAAATAGCAGATGAGGACATTCTTCCATTTCCTGTAAATGATATTGAAAGATTTAAGCGACCTTGCAATCTGCCCATCTGTTCGAACATTTTGTTTTCTGGACGGCAATAATTATCCCGATTACCCCTACTCCACTTTTGGCTCATTCTTTGCCATTGATGCGATTGCGTCGATATCCTTAGATAAGATTGCCTGAAAGAATTGGAATCCTTTCGCAAGAAACAAGCAGGATTGGCTTTCGGTTATATCAGCTATGACGTAAAGAAGGAGATTGAACCCGCGCTGTCTTCGCACAACCATGACGGCATCAGAACCCGTTACTGCATTTTCTTTGTTCCGAAATACCCGTAAAGATTGAAATCGGAAAATTGAAATCGGAATCATTGGTAACGATAAACATGAACAAGAAATATCGTTAACAGAATTCAAACAACTGCTGAAAAAGAGAACCGGTTTCAGATTATCCAACCCTTGCAAATATTCAGCATCGCTTATCCAAACAGGAATATGTTACCGCCGCTGAAACCATCCAAAAACACATACAGCGTGGAGCAATATATGAATTGAATTATGCCCGGGGAATTCTACGCTGAGGTGCTGAAATAGAACCCGTCAGGTTTTTCAAAAGTTGAACCAGCTATCCAAAGCCCCTTTTTAGCTGCTACTAAAAAACAAAAGCAGATACCTGTTATGCGCCAGCCCTGAGCGATTCCTAAAACGCATACAGAACATTCTCGTATCCCAGCCCATAAAAGGTACCCGCAGGAGGCTGCAGGAGGTGAAACAAGATAAGGAGTTAATGCAGGAATTATTTTGGATGAAAAAGAAAGAAGTGAAAATGTCATGATTGTGGACTTGGTACGGAACGACTTTTCAAAAGTGGCACAACCAGATTCAGTAAAGGTGGAAGAACTATTCGGAATCTATACATTTGAGCAGCGTTCATCAGATGATTTCCACTATTTCCTGTACCGTAAATCCCGACATTTCATTTTCAGCCATTATGCAGGCCATATTCCCAATGGGCAGTATGACCAAAGTGCATCAAGATGGCCGCCATGCGGTTGATTGAAAAATATGAACGAACGAAGCGTGGCTTATATTCAGGATGTGTGGGCTATATTACCCCAAAGGGCAATTTCGATTTCAATGTGGTCATCAGAAGCAT